>NZ_QYUQ01000001.1 GCF_003590835.1 Noviherbaspirillum sedimenti
TGCGCACGATGGAAGACTTGGCGGCGCGCCACGCCGGATTGCAGCGAGCGGCAGAACGCGGACGCAAGTTGATCCTGGACCTGATGCAGAGCGCACAGCGCGAACATGTGACGACCGCGCTGTTTTCGCTGGCGATCCGCAAGAATCCACCGGCGGTGGTGATCGATTGCGCAGCCGCCTTGCCACGGCCTTCTTGCAGTATCCGGAGCCGCCGCCGCCCGTGCCGGATAAAAAAGCCATCGCGGCTGCATTGAAAGCAGGCATTGAAGTGCCCGGAGCGCATGCCGAACAGGCGGTGCGGCTCGATATTCGTTAATCGGTATGAAATAATTTCATATGAAGCCGACACGAAAGCGCAACGCCCCGACCAGGCGCCAGAAGATTGCGAGCGGCGGCAGCAGAAGCGAGGTCAGCAGGATCTCGCTGACGTTTGAAGCAGTTTTTTTCCGTGCCGCGCAGGCGCTGCAGGCACAGACTTGCACTGAGCAGTATCCAGCAGGCGAGGGCAAGCAGCGCTGCCGACGTTTCGTGGAAGACCAGCGCGGCGACCAGGCATAGCAGCACCATGACGATGGCATGGTAGTGCCATGGTATGGCCGGACTGATTTTTTCACGATACAGGAGCGGATGCTTTTTATAGAGCAAAGCGTCGAACTGCATGCGTTGCTGTTGCAGCAGGCTGGTGCCCAGGGTGCCGCAGCGACCGGATGTTCGACCACCGCCAGCGGCGCATGGCAGATAAACGGCATTTGCTTGCAGCAGTCGAAAATACAGATCCGAATCTTCGCGCCCGGCGGTGCCGAAGCGTTCGTCAAAGCCGCCCATATCTTGCAGAACCTGCCTGAGGCAAAAGCAATTGATGCTGGCGAATTCCGCTTGCTCCAGAGTTTTTACGGTGCGCTCATGATCCGTCGGCAGGCCAGGCAGCGGGGTCAGGATCTGCCCGCACACTGCCTGCGCGATGCCATTGAAGGCCAGCATTCCCTGCGCCAGCCAGTCGGCGCAGGGAATGGTATCTTCCTCGGTAAAAGCGATCAAGGCGCCACGGGCGAGCTGCCATCCATGATTGCGCGCTGCGGCCGCACCATCCTGGCCGCCTGCCGGCAGATAAATGATGCAGGGACCATTTCCAGGCGGGTTCAGATAGCTTTCCACCACTTCGCGGCTGGCACGACTGGGAACACTGTCGACCACGATGATTTCATACTGGCGAGGCGACAGGGTTTGCCGCGTCAACGCTGCCAGGCAACGGTTCAGCAGTTCAGGTCGATCCCGGGCCGGCAATATCACCGACATCTGGATACCGCGCGTACGTGACTTCCAGATCGGTTGTATTTGTGCAGTATGGATCACCCCTGACGGTGCATCGGCCGCCAGGCGGCCGGCATACAGGATGGTATTTATCTTCGCTTGTTTGCCACCCTGATGTACACAACGCGGATTACTGGGAAAGGCAATAATTTTCGCCATTTATGAAATCCCCATGCAAAAACAGTCGTTTTGCCACGCACTTTAAGTATTGGAGACGCAATTGCCATTCCAGTTCCAGGCTTCATCCGTTCTGTTTGACATGTTCCGGATACCGTAACGCGAATCATGGCTAGAACCGCGATTCAAGACAGGATCGGCATGCCGCAGCCGCAAAGTAAAACGATTGAGGAACTTTTCAGTCTAACTTTTGCGCGGACGCTGGCTGTCGCCAGCAAGCGTGACTGGCGAACCATGAATCCGCATGAGAGGGGCAGGTGATGGTCAAGGTCGAACGATTAATTGAAGTGAATGTGCCGGTAAGCATCGTTTATAGGGAGCTAAGCCAGTTCGAAGAATTCCCCCGCTTTATGAAAGGCGTTCATTCAGTGCACCAGCTCGATGATGCGCATCTGCATTGGCGAGCAGAAAAAAATGGCAAGGAAATGGAGTGGGATGCGGAAATCACTGAACAAATTCCTGAACACTGCATTGCCTGGCGTAATACCAGCGGCCCCAGAAGCGAAGGCAGGGTTGTGCTGGAAGCGCTGGATCCCGACAAAACCCGCATATTCCTGTCCATGGAAGCCGAGGAAGCGCCGCTGGATCAGACGGCAAGCGAAGATGGCTTCCCACCTCAGGATGAGGGCGATCTGGCGCGCTTTAAAAAAATGGTCGAAAGCAAAGTACGTTCGCGTGGCGCCAATTCTGACGACCTCCATCGCCAGGCGTCGGTTACGCAGGGACGCACAGTCGATGCAGACGCCGAAAATGCGCTCCCGCGAATGCCGGCCAGAGCCAAGCGGCAGGAGAGGCGCGCTGCATCGGCGCCAGGCATGGACGCCGCCGGTGGATATCGAGCAGCATGCCGGCCAGATGCATATTCGCACCGATTTGCCGGGGGTAAGCAAACAGGATGTGCAAATAGAAATCCTTCGCGACCAGTTGATCATCGAAGGCGAGCGGCGCGCTGGCGCCGGCGGGCAGCAGACGGCGCGTCATCGTGCCGAGTGCAATTACGGCCATTTTTACCGGGTGATTACCTTGCCTGCAGGGGTGGATCCGGATTCGGCGCAGGCCAGCATGCATGACGGCGTACTGGATGTCAGCTTCAGGATGGCAGCCGCACCGGGTACTGTCCGACGCCTGGACATCCAGGGCGGATGATGCAAGCTTATTGCTATGTGCAGGCAGAAGGGATTGCGCGGAATGACGGAATTGGCAGGCTGGAGCAGCGCAATGATCCTGGCGCTGACGATTTCTTCCAAGTTTATGCGCAATGGCGCAGCAAGAGTTGCGCCGGTGTTTCCAATTGGTTTTTCATCGGCCAGATGCTGGCCTCGCTGGGCTTCGTGCTGTACAGCTACCTGGTTGAAAACTGGGTTTTCGTCTGGACCAATGCTTTCAATTTTGTGGCAGCACTGATCGGTCAGTCAATTCATGCGCACAACAGGCGTATGAGCCGCGAAGTCATTGCTGCCGCCGGACAAACCGGTTGATTACCGACAGGGCAGGAATTTTTTACCATCTCCTGTAGTTAATGCCAATCATAGTTACCATGTCATTGCGCGCAGCGCGCATTGATCGACGCCTGCGTTGGTAGACGACGGCAGTTTGCGGCATTCGAGCATGCGCAAATGGCGTATGGCTAAGATAGCTCATGCTGTCGCTTGTCGCGGCAACGACGATTCGGCAAGTCATGGGAGTCTTGCATGAGTGTTGCGTGCCCTTCTTTCCGTCTGCTGGATGCCGGCACCGTGTCGGCGCGTCCGAAAATAGCGGTGTTTCGCGCCATGCACCTTGGGGAAATGCTGTGCGCGGTGCCGGCGCTGCGCGCCTTGCGGACGGTGCTGCCGATGGCCCATGTTACCTTGATCGGCCTGCCATGGGCCGCCAGCTTTGCCCGGCGGTTTTCCAGGTATGTCGATGCGCATGTCGATTTCCCCGGCTTTCCAGGTTTGCCCGGGCAGTCGGTGGCGCTTGAACGTATCCCCGGATTTATCGCTGCCATGCAACAGCAGCGCTTCGACTGCGTGCTGCAGATGCATGGCAGCGGCGCCTTGACCAATCCCCTGATCCGGACCTTCGGCGCTGCCAGGAACGCCGGCTATTACCGGCAAGGCGACTATTGCCCCGATCCCCTGCATTTCATGCCCTGGGATGAGAATCAGCATGACATCCTGCGCCTGGTGCAATTGATGGAATTTCTCACTGTGCCGAGCGCCGGGCTTGAGCTGGAATTTCCCCTGACCGAGGCGGATTGGCAGGCGCTGCGAGCCAGTCATCCGGCGCTGCCGGCGGCCGGCTCGTATGTCTGCATTCATCCCGGCGCGCGTCTGCCGGCGCAGCGCTGGCCGGCCGCGCATTTCGCCGAAGTGGCAGACCGCCTGCATGCGGCAGGGCTGCAAGTGGTGCTGGTCGGTTCGACCCAGGAAGTCGCGCTTGCGGCAGCGGTCCGGCAGCATATGAGGGCGCCGGCATTGAGCCTGGCCGGAAAGCTCGGACTGGGTGCCTTTGCGGCGTTGCTGGCGCAGGCACGACTGGTGATTTGCAACGATACCGGCATTGCCCATATTGCCGCCGCGCTGCAAACGCCGAGCCTGGCTGTGTGCTGCGGCAACGGCGGGCGGCGCTGGGCGCCGCTGGACGGGCGTCGCCACCGCTGCGTGGATGCTGCGACTGCACTGGCCGCACGGACGCAAGCCGTGGCAAGTGCCAGTGTCATGGAGACCGTTCGCGCCTTGCTCGCCGATTCGGGCATGCCGCTTGCATGAAGACTGGTCTTGCGCGCAAAGGAAAACATCCACGGGGAAGAACATGGCAAACAGCATTCCGGAGATATTTGTCGCAAGGGAATTGGACGCGGCAAAAATGAGTCGCCTCGCGCTGGCGAGCGTGTTGCTGATGCTGCTGGTGGCCTGTAATCGCCCGAGTATGCCGCCAACACCGGTGGTTCCGTCCAAGCCGAAAATGCAGTCTGGCATGCAAATGGAAGCGGTGCACCAGGCAATTTTCAATTATGCCCGGCCGGCCAGCAAAGCATCCTCTTCCCTGGAGCCCGAGCCGGAAGAGGGTAAGTGCGGCCGCTTGCAGGTATGAAGGCAGTGTGGGACATCAGACTTGCGTGGCAATCTGATGTGGCAGGCGAACCCGGGGTGCATCCGGATGTCGAAGTTCAGGTGAGACGTTCAGTTGTGAAGTTCAGGTGCGAAGTACAGTTGATGCAGTGCCAGTCTTCTCTTATGGAAAAGACTTGAACTGCATTGTCACGATGCCGCAGTTTTTTAGTCTGTTCATTGATTTCTGAATATGCAGGCAACCATGCTTCCCTTTCCCGATCGCCTGCAGGCGGGGCAGCTGCTCTCCCGGCAGCTTGAAAAATATGCCGGTCGGCGCGACGTTATTGTACTGGCCTTGCCTCGTGGCGGTGTGCCGGTCGGTTATGCAATTGCCGCCAGCCTAGCGGCGATGCTGGCGGCAATTGCATAACCGACCGGCACACCGCCACGAGGCAAGGCCAGTACAATAACGTCGCGCCGACCGGCATATTTTTCAAGCTGCCGGGAGAGCAGCTGCCCCGCCTGCAGGCGATCGGGAAAGGGAAGCATGGTTGCCTGCATATTCAGAAATCAATGAACAGACTAAAAAACTGCGGCATCGTGACAATGCAGTTCAAGTCTTTTCCATAAGAGAAGACTGGCACTGCATCAACTGTACTTCGCACCTGAACTTCACAACTGAACGTCTCACCTGAACTTCGACATCCGGATGCACCCCGGGTTCGCCTGCCACATCAGATTGCCACGCAAGTCTGATGTCCCACACTGCCTTCATACCTGCAAGCGGCCGCACTTACCCTCTTCCGGCTCGGGCTCCAGGGAAGAGGATGCTTTGCTGGCCGGCCGGGCATAATTGAAAATTGCCTGGTGCACCGCTTCCATTTGCATGCCAGACTGCATTTTCGGCTTGGACGGAACCACCGGTGTTGGCGGCATACTCGGGCGATTACAGGCCACCAGCAGCATCAGCAACACGCTCGCCAGCGCGAGGCGACTCATTTTTGCCGCGTCCAATTCCCTTGCGACAAATATCTCCGGAATGCTGTTTGCCATGTTCTTCCCCGTGGATGTTTTCCTTTGCGCGCAAGACCAGTCTTCATGCAAGCGGCATGCCCGAATCGGCGAGCAAGGCGCGAACGGTCTCCATGACACTGGCACTTGCCACGGCTTGCGTCCGTGCGGCCAGTGCAGTCGCAGCATCCACGCAGCGGTGGCGACGCCCGTCCAGCGGCGCCCAGCGCCGCCCGCCGTTGCCGCAGCACACAGCCAGGCTCGGCGTTTGCAGCGCGGCGGCAATATGGGCAATGCCGGTATCGTTGCAAATCACCAGTCGTGCCTGCGCCAGCAACGCCGCAAAGGCACCCAGTCCGAGCTTTCCGGCCAGGCTCAATGCCGGCGCCCTCATATGCTGCCGGACCGCTGCCGCAAGCGCGACTTCCTGGGTCGAACCGACCAGCACCACTTGCAGCCCTGCCGCATGCAGGCGGTCTGCCACTTCGGCGAAATGCGCGGCCGGCCAGCGCTGCGCCGGCAGACGCGCGCCGGGATGAATGCAGACATACGAGCCGGCCGCCGGCAGCGCCGGATGACTGGCTCGCAGCGCCTGCCAATCCGCCTCGGTCAGGGGAAATTCCAGCTCAAGCCCGGCGCTCGGCACAGTGAGAAATTCCATCAATTGCACCAGGCGCAGGATGTCATGCTGATTCTCATCCCAGGGCATGAAATGCAGGGGATCGGGGCAATAGTCGCCTTGCCGGTAATAGCCGGCGTTCCTGGCAGCGCCGAAGGTCCGGATCAGGGGATTGGTCAAGGCGCCGCTGCCATGCATCTGCAGCACGCAGTCGAAGCGCTGCTGTTGCATGGCAGCGATAAATCCGGGGATACGTTCAAGCGCCACCGACTGCCCGGGCAAACCTGGAAAGCCGGGGAAATCGACATGCGCATCGACATACCTGGAAAACCGCCGGGCAAAGCTGGCGGCCCATGGCAGGCCGATCAAGGTAACATGGGCCATCGGCAGCACCGTCCGCAAGGCGCGCAGCGCCGGCACCGCGCACAGCATTTCCCCAAGGTGCATGGCGCGAAACACCGCTATTTTCGGACGCGCCGACACGGTGCCGGCATCCAGCAGACGGAAAGAAGGGCACGCAACACTCATGCAAGACTCCCATGACTTGCCGAATCGTCGTTGCCGCGACAAGCGACAGCATGAGCTATCTTAGCCATACGCCATTTGCGCATGCTCGAATGCCGCAAACTGCCGTCGTCTACCAACGCAGGCGTCGATCAATGCGCGCTGCGCGCAATGACATGGTAACTATGATTGGCATTAACTACAGGAGATGGTAAAAAATTCCTGCCCTGTCGGTAATCAACCGGTTTGTCCGGCGGCAGCAATGACTTCGCGGCTCATACGCCTGTTGTGCGCATGAATTGACTGACCGATCAGTGCTGCCACAAAATTGAAAGCATTGGTCCAGACGAAAACCCAGTTTTCAACCAGGTAGCTGTACAGCACGAAGCCCAGCGAGGCCAGCATCTGGCCGATGAAAAACCAATTGGAAACACCGGCGCAACTCTTGCTGCGCCATTGCGCATAAACTTGGGAAGAAATCGTCAGCGCCAGGATCATTGCGCTGCTCCAGCCTGCCAATTCCGTCATTCCGCGCAATCCCTTCTGCCTGCAACATAGCAATAAGCTTGCATCATCCGCCCTGGATGTCCAGGCGTCGGACAGTACCCGGTGCGGCTGCCATCCTGAAGCTGACATCCAGTACGCCGTCATGCATGCTGGCCTGCGCCGAATCCGGATCCACCCCTGCAGGCAAGGTAATCACCCGGTAAAAATGGCCGTAATTGCACTCGGCACGATGACGCGCCGTCTGCTGCCCGCCGGCGCCAGCGCGCCGCTCGCCTTCGATGATCAACTGGTCGCGAAGGATTTCTATTTGCACATCCTGTTTGCTTACCCCCGGCAAATCGGTGCGAATATGCATCTGGCCGGCATGCTGCTCGATATCCACCGGCGGCGTCCATGCCTGGCGCCGATGCAGCGGCGCCTCTCCTGCCGCTTGGCTCTGGCCGGCATTCCGCGGGAGCGCATTTTCGGCGTCTGCATCGACTGTGCGTCCCTGCGTAACCGACGCCTGGCGATGGAGGTCGTCAGAATTGGCGCCACGCGAACGTACTTTGCTTTCGACCATTTTTTTAAAGCGCGCCAGATCGCCCTCATCCTGAGGTGGGAAGCCATCTTCGCTTGCCGTCTGATCCAGCGGCGCTTCCTCGGCTTCCATGGACAGGAATATGCGGGTTTTGTCGGGATCCAGCGCTTCCAGCACAACCCTGCCTTCGCTTCTGGGGCCGCTGGTATTACGCCAGGCAATGCAGTGTTCAGGAATTTGTTCAGTGATTTCCGCATCCCACTCCATTTCCTTGCCATTTTTTTCTGCTCGCCAATGCAGATGCGCATCATCGAGCTGGTGCACTGAATGAACGCCTTTCATAAAGCGGGGGAATTCTTCGAACTGGCTTAGCTCCCTATAAACGATGCTTACCGGCACATTCACTTCAATTAATCGTTCGACCTTGACCATCACCTGCCCCTCTCATGCGGATTCATGGTTCGCCAGTCACGCTTGCTGGCGACAGCCAGCGTCGCCGCGCAAAAGTTAGACTGAAAAGTTCCTCAATCGTTTTACTTTGCGCTGCGGCATGCCGATCCTGTCTTGAATCGCGGTTCTAGCCATGATTCGCGTTACGGTATCCGGAACATGTCAAACAGAACGGATGAAGCCTGGAACTGGAATGGCAATTGCGTCTCCAATACTTAAAGTGCGTGGCAAAACGACTGTTTTTGCATGGGGATTTCATAAATGGCGAAAATTATTGCCTTTCCCAGTAATCCGCGTTGTGTACATCAGGGTGGCAAACAAGCGAAGATAAATACCATCCTGTATGCCGGCCGCCTGGCGGCCGATGCACCGTCAGGGGTGATCCATACTGCACAAATACAACCGATCTGGAAGTCACGTACGCGCGGTATCCAGATGTCGGTGATATTGCCGGCCCGGGATCGACCTGAACTGCTGAACCGTTGCCTGGCAGCGTTGACGCGGCAAACCCTGTCGCCTCGCCAGTATGAAATCATCGTGGTCGACAGTGTTCCCAGTCGTGCCAGCCGCGAAGTGGTGGAAAGCTATCTGAACCCGCCTGGAAATGGTCCCTGCATCATTTATCTGCCGGCAGGCGGCCAGGATGGTGCGGCCGCAGCGCGCAATCATGGATGGCAGCTCGCCCGTGGCGCCTTGATCGCTTTTACCGAGGAAGATACCATTCCCTGCGCCGACTGGCTGGCGCAGGGAATGCTGGCCTTCAATGGCATCGCGCAGGCAGTGTGCGGGCAGATCCTGACCCCGCTGCCTGGCCTGCCGACGGATCATGAGCGCACCGTAAAAACTCTGGAGCAAGCGGAATTCGCCAGCATCAATTGCTTTTGCCTCAGGCAGGTTCTGCAAGATATGGGCGGCTTTGACGAACGCTTCGGCACCGCCGGGCGCGAAGATTCGGATCTGTATTTTCGACTGCTGCAAGCAAATGCCGTTATCTGCCATGCGCCGCTGGCGGTGGTCGAACATCCGGTCGCTGCGGCACCCTGGGGCACCAGCCTGCTGCAACAGCAACGCATGCAGTTCGACGCTTTGCTCTATAAAAAGCATCCGCTCCTGTATCGTGAAAAAATCAGTCCGGCCATACCATGGCACTACCATGCCATCGTCATGGTGCTGCTATGCCTGGTCGCCGCGCTGGTCTTCCACGAAACGTCGGCAGCGCTGCTTGCCCTCGCCTGCTGGATACTGCTCAGTGCAAGTCTGTGCCTGCAGCGCCTGCGCGGCACGGAAAAAACTGCTTCAAACGTCAGCGAGATCCTGCTGACCTCGCTTCTGCTGCCGCCGCTCGCAATCTTCTGGCGCCTGGTCGGGGCGTTGCGCTTTCGTGTCGGCTTCATATGAAATTATTTCATACCGATTAACGAATATCGAGCCGCACCGCCTGTTCGGCATGCGCTCCGGGCACTTCAATGCCTGCTTTCAATGCAGCCGCGATGGCTTTTTTATCCGGCACGGGCGGCGGCGGCTCCGGATACTGCAAGAAGGCCGGTGGCAAGGCGGCTGCGCAATCGATCACCACCGCCGGTGGATTCTTGCGGATCGCCAGCGAAAACAGCGCGGTCGTCACATGTTCGCGCTGTGCGCTCTGCATCAGGTCCAGGATCAACTTGCGTCCGCGTTCTGCCGCTCGCTGCAATCCGGCGTGGCGCGCCGCCAAGTCTTCCATCGTGCGCACACCC
>NZ_QYUQ01000003.1 GCF_003590835.1 Noviherbaspirillum sedimenti
GAATGCCTGCGAGTTGCCGGTGACCGACGACGACGCCACTTCCGCGGCCAGCACGTCCGGCTGCACGCCGCGCCCGGCGTCGAACCAGGCGTCTTGCCGGGTTTGCGCGAAACTGACGCGACTCTGGTCGAAGCTGGCGCCGACGGCGAATTGATGGTGCTCGGTCTGGCGCGACAGGTTCAGGGCCAGGCCGGCGCTGGTCTGGCGGGTATGGGTGCGGTTCAATACCGCGTTGTGTTGCGCCGCCCCTTGCGCCGCGGTAAAGCCGCAGTCGTCGGGCTCTACCGCGCTGCCGTCGGGATTGAAGCCGTCTTCGCAATCTTCCACATACTCTTCGTAATCGCCGTTGACGTCGCCATTGAGCGTGTCGCGCCGGCTGCGCGCACATAGGCCAGCGTCGACAGCTCGGTGTCATCATTGATCCAGTGACGCAGATTGAAGGCTGCCTGCTGCAGTCGATTGCTGGTTTGATCCGGGTGGGTGTAGGCCGCGCGCCGGTCGTTTTCGTACAAGCCGTTCGCCAGCGTGCCATCGGCCCAGCGGTAGCTCGGCAAAAGGCCGTTGCCGATCAGCTTGCTGTCGCCATGCAGGGCCGAGACATGCCATTGGGTCTGGCCCGAATCGCGGCCGACCTTGGCAAACAGGTTGCCCATGCGTCCGGCGGAATGCTCGCGCCAGCCATTTTCGAAACAGGGTGGTGGCGACGAAGGCGTGCAATCCATTGTCGAAGCGGGCGCCGTAGCCGGCGTCGATGCGCTTTCTGGCATTGCTGCCGTAGGAGATCTCGGCGTCCATGCCGGGATGGCTCCGGCCCGACTTGGTGGTGAATGCCAGCGCGCCGCCCAGCGTATTAAAGCCATACAGCGGGTTCGACCCCGGCACAAGCGTCAGGTCGGCGATCGCCGCCTCCGGCAGCATGTCCCAGTTGACCACGTCGCCGAACGGTTCGTTGACGCGCACGCCGTCGAGATACGCCGACAATCCCTGCGCCGAACCGAGGATCGGCGAAGCGCGAAAGCCGCGGAAGGTGATGTCGTTCTGGAACGGACTGCCCTGGACTTCGTTGACGTTGACGCCAGTCAGGTTGGTCGCCAGGAAGTCGATCAGGTTGCCCGCCTGCGCCTGGCGCAGCGCGTCCGCGGACGCGGTCTGCACCGGATACGGCAGCAGGTCGCGCTCGATCCCGAGTCCCGGCACGGGCGTCTTTGCCACCACTTGAATCGGCGTCAGGGTGGCTTCAGGGCGCGCCGCTAACTCGCCTGCCTGCGCTAGTACAGGAACGCAGAAGGCAGCGGCAAGGAGGGGGGGCGTGCGGGATGCGGCGTGCCGGCGGTGTAATTGCGGCAGGGTAGAGTGGGGCATTAGATGTCTCCGGAAATTATAGGAATTGGTATTGACGTTTATTGCTGCGGGATCTTGCGGTAAATCTTGTTGCGGGAAACACCCAGGGCGCGCGCGGTGGCCGAGATATTGCCGCCATGCGCCGCCAGCGCATTCTGGATTAACGATATTTCGACATCGTCGAGCGTGGCCGATGTCGGCATCGATACCGCCACTGTGTACTGATCGGGCCGCTTCGCCCGCTCTCGCCTCGCTGCACCGCCTCGATATCGTCTAAAAAATCGTCGGGCAAATGCTCGCGGCGGATTTCGCGGTCGTCGCCGACCATGACGATGGCGGTACGCAGCAAATTGGTCAGCTGCCGGCAGTTGCCGGGCCAGTTGTGCCGCTTGAATAACTCCATCACCGCGGCCGATACGGTGCACTGCGTGCCGTCGGCCTCCGTTGCGATCAACCGTTCGATAACCACTTCCAGGTCGCTACGCTCACGCAAGGGCGGCAGTTTCACTACCAGGCCGTTCAAGCGGTAGTACAAGTCTTCGCGAAACACGCCGGCCGCAATCAGTTCGCGCAGGTTGCGGTGCGTGGCGCAGATCAGCGCCACGTTTACGGGGATCGAGCGACTGCTGCCCAGGGGCGTCACCATGCGCTCCTGCAGCACGCGCAACAGGCGCGCCTGCAGGCTCAGGGGCATGTCGCCGATTTCATCCAGGAACAGCGTGCCGCCATTGGCTTGCAGGATCTTGCCGACGCTGCCTTTCTTGCGGGCGCCGGTGAAGGCACCGTCTTCATAGCCGAACAATTCGGATTCAATCAGGGTTTCGGGAATCGAGGCGCAATTGACGGCAACGAAGGGGCCGTTTGCGCGCGGCGAATCATTGTGGATGGCTTGCGCCAGCAATTCCTTGCCAGTGCCGGTTTCGCCGGTCACCAGGATGGCGATGTCGCGCCCGAGCACCTTGTTCACCTTGTCGATCAGGGCGGCGATCTGGACATCGCCGGTATTCAGGTAATGCAGGCTCGACAAGCGGCGTGTGGCCTGCTGCTCGACTCTTTGCGCAGCTTGCGCTTGCAGCGGCACGCTGCGCTCGGATGCGCCAGGATGTAACTGGTCAGCCTGAAAAAACATGTTTGCCCGGTGCAGTTGCGCGCGCGCATAGACCCGCACTCCGCTGTGCATGCACAGGTTCAAAAAAACCGGCGCGGCGGTGCGGTAATGGTCGAACAGGGCTGACACCGGCAAGCCGAACAGCGAACTGAAGGTATGCATTTTCAGCGCGGTGAGTGGCAAGCCGAGCTGGAACAGGCCACTGCGGTGGCCGACAGGAAGCGCCCGCCCTGGGTGAAGGCGGCAATGCCTTCCATCAGGGTGCCGATGAATTCCGGCCGGCTGTGGAAATGCAGCGTGATTGCATCCTGATAGGCGGCGGAAAACACCTGGTTTTCGATCATTTGCGCCGACATGCGCACCAGCCCCATGGTGTGCTTGTGAAAACTGTTCTGGTCGCCGGTGACGTCCAGAACGCCGATCACGCTGCCTTCCGAATCGAAGATTGGCGCCGCCGAACAGGTCAGGAAATGATTGGCAATCAGGTAATGTTCATTGGCGTGGACCTGGGCCGGCGCCTGTTCGGCGATGGCGGTGCCGATCGCATTGGTGCCCTTGCTCTGTTCCGACCAGGCCACACCCGGCTGCAGCGCGACCCGGTTGGCTTTTTCCAGGAAGTCGTCGTCGCCCAATGTATGCACGATCAAGCCATGAGCATCGGTCAGGATGACCATGTTATGGGTATTGATGATTTGTTCGTACAGCGTTTCCATCACCGGCAGCGCATGCGTGTGCAAGACCCGATTTTGCTCGATGGCCAGCGTCAGGTCGGTGCGGCTCACCGAGCTGAAGTCGGGAATCGCGCTCTCAGTCAGGCCGTAAGCGACGGAACGTTCGCGGGATTCTTTTATCATGGCGCCTGCCCCTACTACAGTTCATAACATGCACTAATTCGCACAAACCGTGCCAATTGGTAAAAATGCGATGAAACCTCTATCTTGGCGCGATTTTTCGCCCGGCCTCCCTTTATCGCCCTGCGGCGCGGTCGGTGGCGCCGGTGACTGTTTCACTTTTTGCGATTGTTGTGCTCGCAAATGCAACACCTGTTCCAAAACGAATCAATGCATGGGGCGCGAACGTGCCAGAAATGCTTGGCATGGCAATTGCAGATAGCGCTCCACTCATTTCAAAACCAATAGGAGGAGTCATCATGAAATTCGCAAAACGCTTCATCGCCATCAGTTCTGTCTTTGCCGCCCTTTGCGCGGTCACGCTGCCTGCCGCCGCGCATGGCGACGTTACGCCACAGGCGGTCGACACCAAGTCACTACCGAAACTGGGCGACAAGTGGGCCACCGAAAATCCCTACCGGGGCAATGTCGATGCGGTCAAGGTCGGCACCTCGGCGTACACCCAGAACTGCGCGCGTTGCCACGGCCTGGATGCGATTTCCGGCGGTATCGCCCCCCGACTTGCGCTTGCTCGACCGCGACTGCATGGGGCAAAAGAACGAGGCCAAAAAGCAGGCTTGCTTTAAGGAAAATGATGGCTATTACGCCACCTCGGTCCGCCAGGGCAAGGTGCGCAATGGCGCCGTGTACATGCCCCCCTTCGAGGGCATGTTGAGTCAGGAAGCGGTGTGGGCGATGAAGGCGTATCTGGAAACCCGTCGCGCAACCAAGTAAGCCGGCAAGACGGGGGGCTTCCCGTCCCCGCAATGTGCCCGCCGCAGACGGGCATTCAACGCATTGGAGACAAGCATGCCCAAGTTTTTTTTTCGCAGCATCGCTGCGTTGATGGTGATTTTTCTGGCATGGTCACTGGCATTGCCGGCGCATGCCGACATGGAAAAAATCCGCCAGTCGGGCGCCTTGAAAGTGGCGGTCTATGACGACCTGGCGCCATTTTCGGCCGGTGGCCGCGGCATCGATATCGAGCTCGCTGAGGCCCTGGCGAAAAAGCTGGGGTTAAAGCTGGCGCTGCTGTCGTTTCCGGCCGGCGAAAATCTCGGTGACGACTTGCGCAACATGGTGTGGAAGGGGCATTACCTCGGCTACGGTCCGGCCGACGTACTGCTGCATGTGCCGGTCGACCGCCACCTGATCGCGAACAACCCGAAGGTGGAAATCTTCGCGCCGTATTACCGCGACGCGGTGCAACTGGTGCGTCGCGTGGCGACGGTGCCCAACTACGACGGCCTGGCGTCACTCGCCGGGAAAAAAATCGGCGTCGAAAAAATTTCGATCGCCGCCGTCGTCCTGCTGGGAGAGGAAGGCGGCAAATATCGCGAGCAAGTCAGGATTTATCCGACCGCCGTCGAGGCGCTGGCGCAGCTCCAGGCTGGCGCCATCCGATGCCAGTACTGGCCAATCGTTCGGAAACGACGGCCTGGCCGCGGACCCGGGAAGTTCACATCGTGACTTGATTCCGCGCCTGCCGCCGGCAGGGCTGGTTTGATTCGGAACGATTGGCCAGTACTGGCAGCGATGGCGCCAGCCTGGAGCTGCGCCAGCGCCTCGACGGCGGTCGGATAAATCCTGACTTGCTCGCGATATTTGCCGCCTTCCTCTCCCAGCAGGACGACGGCGGCGATCGAAATTTTTTCGACGCCGATTTTTTTCCCGGCGAGTGACGCCAGGCCGTCGTAGTTGGGCACCGTCGCCACGCGACGCACCAGTTGCACCGCGTCGCGGTAATACGGCGCGAAGATTTCCACCTTCGGGTTGTTCGCGATCAGGTGGCGGTCGACCGGCACATGCAGCAGTACGTCGGCCGGACCGTAGCCGAGGTAATGCCCCTTCCACACCATGTTGCGCAAGTCGTCACCGAGATTTTCGCCGGCC
Source organism: Noviherbaspirillum sedimenti (assembly GCF_003590835.1). NCBI lineage: Bacteria > Pseudomonadati > Pseudomonadota > Betaproteobacteria > Burkholderiales > Oxalobacteraceae > Noviherbaspirillum > Noviherbaspirillum sedimenti. The sequence continues at coordinate 5,233 of NZ_QYUQ01000003.1, forward strand.
GGAAACGACAGCAGCGCCAGCTTTAACCCCAGCTTTTTCGCCAGGGCCTCAGCGAGCTCGATATCGATGCCGCGGCCACCGGCCGAAAATGGCGCCAGGTCGTCATAGACCGCCACTTTCAAGGCGCCCGACTGGCGGATTTTTTCCATGTCGGCATGCGCCGGCAATGCCAGTGACCATGCCAGAAAAATCACCATCAACGCAGCGATGCTGCGAAAAAAAAACTTGGGCATGCTTGTCTCCAATGCGTTGAATGCCCGTCTGCGGCGGGCACATTGCGGGGACGGGAAGCCCCCCGTCTTGCCGGCTTACTTGGTTGCGCGACGGGTTTCCAGATACGCCTTCATCGCCCACACCGCTTCCTGACTCAACATGCCCTCGAAGGGGGGCATGTACACGGCGCCATTGCGCACCTTGCCCTGGCGGACCGAGGTGGCGTAATAGCCATCATTTTCCTTAAAGCAAGCCTGCTTTTTGGCCTCGTTCTTTTGCCCCATGCAGTCGCGGTCGAGCAAGCGCAAGTCGGGGGCGATACCGCCGGAAATCGCATCCAGGCCGTGGCAACGCGCGCAGTTCTGGGTGTACGCCGAGGTGCCGACCTTGACCGCATCGACATTGCCCCGGTAGGGATTTTCGGTGGCCCACTTGTCGCCCAGTTTCGGTAGTGACTTGGTGTCGACCGCCTGTGGCGTAACGTCGCCATGCGCGGCGGCAGGCAGCGTGACCGCGCAAAGGGCGGCAAAGACAGAACTGATGGCGATGAAGCGTTTTGCGAATTTCATGATGACTCCTCCTATTGGTTTTGAAATGAGTGGAGCGCTATCTGCAATTGCCATGCCAAGCATTTCTGGCACGTTCGCGCCCCATGCATTGATTCGTTTTGGAACAGGTGTTGCATTTGCGAGCACAACAATCGCAAAAAGTGAAACAGTCACCGGCGCCACCGACCGCGCCGCAGGGCGATAAAGGGAGGCCGGGCGAAAAATCGCGCCAAGATAGAGGTTTCATCGCATTTTTACCAATTGGCACGGTTTGTGCGAATTAGTGCATGTTATGAACTGTAGTAGGGGCAGGCGCCATGATAAAAGAATCCCGCGAACGTTCCGTCGCTTACGGCCTGACTGAGAGCGCGATTCCCGACTTCAGCTCGGTGAGCCGCACCGACCTGACGCTGGCCATCGAGCAAAATCGGGTCTTGCACACGCATGCGCTGCCGGTGATGGAAACGCTGTACGAACAAATCATCAATACCCATAACATGGTCATCCTGACCGATGCTCATGGCTTGATCGTGCATACATTGGGCGACGACGACTTCCTGGAAAAAGCCAACCGGGTCGCGCTGCAGCCGGGTGTGGCCTGGTCGGAACAGAGCAAGGGCACCAATGCGATCGGCACCGCCATCGCCGAACAGGCGCCGGCCCAGGTCCACGCCAATGAACATTACCTGATTGCCAATCATTTCCTGACCTGTTCGGCGGCGCCAATCTTCGATTCGGAAGGCAGCGTGATCGGCGTTCTGGACGTCACCGGCGACCAGAACAGTTTTCACAAGCACACCATGGGGCTGGTGCGCATGTCGGCGCAAATGATCGAAAACCAGGTGTTTTCCGCCGCCTATCAGGATGCAATCACGCTGCATTTCCACAGCCGGCCGGAATTCATCGGCACCCTGATGGAAGGCATTGCCGCCTTCACCCAGGGCGGGCGCTTCCTGTCGGCCAACCGCAGTGGCCTGTTCCAGCTCGGCTTGCCACTCACCGCGCTGAAAATGCATACCTTCAGTTCGCTGTTCGGCTTGCCGGTGTCAGCCCTGTTCGACCATTACCGCACCGCCGCGCCGGTTTTTTTGAACCTGTGCATGCACAGCGGAGTGCGGGTCTATGCGCGCGCGCAACTGCACCGGGCAAACATGTTTTTTCAGGCTGACCAGTTACATCCTGGCGCATCCGAGCGCAGCGTGCCGCTGCAAGCGCAAGCTGCGCAAAGAGTCGAGCAGCAGGCCACACGCCGCTTGTCGAGCCTGCATTACCTGAATACCGGCGATGTCCAGATCGCCGCCCTGATCGACAAGGTGAACAAGGTGCTCGGGCGCGACATCGCCATCCTGGTGACCGGCGAAACCGGCACTGGCAAGGAATTGCTGGCGCAAGCCATCCACAATGATTCGCCGCGCGCAAACGGCCCCTTCGTTGCCGTCAATTGCGCCTCGATTCCCGAAACCCTGATTGAATCCGAATTGTTCGGCTATGAAGACGGTGCCTTCACCGGCGCCCGCAAGAAAGGCAGCGTCGGCAAGATCCTGCAAGCCAATGGCGGCACGCTGTTCCTGGATGAAATCGGCGACATGCCCCTGAGCCTGCAGGCGCGCCTGTTGCGCGTGCTGCAGGAGCGCATGGTGACGCCCCTGGGCAGCAGTCGCTCGATCCCCGTAAACGTGGCGCTGATCTGCGCCACGCACCGCAACCTGCGCGAACTGATTGCGGCCGGCGTGTTTCGCGAAGACTTGTACTACCGCTTGAACGGCCTGGTAGTGAAACTGCCGCCCTTGCGTGAGCGTAGCGACCTGGAAGTGGTTATCGAACGGTTGATCGCAACGGAGGCCGACGGCACGCAGTGCACCGTATCGGCCGCGGTGATGGAGTTATTCAAGCGGCACAACTGGCCCGGCAACTGCCGGCAGCTGACCAATTTGCTGCGTACCGCCATCGTCATGGTCGGCGACGACCGCGAAATCCGCCGCGAGCATTTGCCCGACGATTTTTTAGACGATATCGAGGCGGTGCAGCGAGGCGAGAGCGGGCGAAGCGGCCCGATCAGTACACAGGTGGCGGTATCGATGCCGACATCGGCCACGCTCGACGATGTCGAAATATCGTTAATCCAGAATGCGCTGGCGGCGCATGGCGGCAATATCTCGGCCACCGCGCGCGCCCTGGGTGTTTCCCGCAACAAGATTTACCGCAAGATCCCGCAGCAATAAACGTCAATACCAATTCCTATAATTTCCGGAGACATCTAATGCCCCACTCTACCCTGCCGCAATTACACCGCCGGCACGCCGCATCCCGCACGCCCCCCCTCCTTGCCGCTGCCTTCTGCGTTCCTGTACTAGCGCAGGCAGGCGAGTTAGCGGCGCGCCCTGAAGCCACCCTGACGCCGATTCAAGTGGTGGCAAAGACGCCCGTGCCGGGACTCGGGATCGAGCGCGACCTGCTGCCGTATCCGGTGCAGACCGCGTCCGCGGACGCGCTGCGCCAGGCGCAGGCGGGCAACCTGATCGACTTCCTGGCGACCAACCTGACTGGCGTCAACGTCAACGAAGTCCAGGGCAGTCCGTTCCAGAACGACATCACCTTCCGCGGCTTTCGCGCTTCGCCGATCCTCGGTTCGGCGCAGGGATTGTCGGCGTATCTCGACGGCGTGCGCGTCAACGAACCGTTCGGCGACGTGGTCAACTGGGACATGCTGCCGGAGGCGGCGATCGCCGACCTGACGCTTGTGCCGGGGTCGAACCCGCTGTATGGCTTTAATACGCTGGGCGGCGCGCTGGCATTCACCACCAAGTCGGGCCGGAGCCATCCCGGCATGGACGCCGAGATCTCCTACGGCAGCAATGCCAGAAAGCGCATCGACGCCGGCTACGGCGCCCGCTTCGACAATGGATTGCACGCCTTCGTCGCCACCACCCTGTTCGACGAAAATGGCTGGCGCGAGCATTCCGCCGGACGCATGGGCAACCTGTTTGCCAAGGTCGGCCGCGATTCGGGCCAGACCCAATGGCATGTCTCGGCCCTGCATGGCGACAGCAAGCTGATCGGCAACGGCCTTTTGCCGAGCTACCGCTGGGCCGATGGCACGCTGGCGAACGGCTTGTACGAAAACGACCGGCGCGCGGCCTACACCCACCCGGATCAAACCAGCAATCGACTGCAGCAGGCAGCCTTCAATCTGCGTCACTGGATCAATGATGACACCGAGCTGTCGACGCTGGCCTATGTGCGCCGCAGCCGGCGCGACACGCTCAATGGCGACGTCAACGGCGATTACGAAGAGTATGTGGAAGATTGCGAAGACGGCTTCAATCCCGACGGCAGCGCGGTAGAGCCCGACGACTGCGGCTTTACCGCGGCGCAAGGGGCGGCGCAACACAACGCGGTATTGAACCGCACCCATACCCGCCAGACCAGCGCCGGCCTGGCCCTGAACCTGTCGCGCCAGACCGAGCACCATCAATTCGCCGTCGGCGCCAGCTTCGACCAGAGTCGCGTCAGTTTCGCGCAAACCCGGCAAGACGCCTGGTTCGACGCCGGGCGCGGCGTGCAGCCGGACGTGCTGGCCGCGGAAGTGGCGTCGTCGTCGGTCACCGGCAACTCGC
>NZ_QYUQ01000004.1 GCF_003590835.1 Noviherbaspirillum sedimenti
TTCAAGCACAGAGCAATCTTACGATCGGCGGCGTACTTCAAGCCAATGTGAAGAACTACAAGATCAGCAGCACTACTCGCCAAACCAGCAACGAACTGCGCATTGACGACGACTACGCTTCGCGCTTCTGGCTGTCCGGTACTGAAGATCTGGGCGGCGGTCTGAAAGCCCTGTTCTACGTGGAAAACCGTTTCAACACCGACGTTGGCACTGCTCAAGCAGCTACCGGCAACGGCCTGGGCAATGGCGAAACTTACGTCGGCATGAAAGGCCACTGGGGGCAAGTCACTGCCGGCAAGCATTCATGGATGTCAACCCAGGGCTTGACTACAGAGTATGTGTCCGCCTCCGGCAACTTGCTCGCCGTGCCGACCAGCATGCTTGCAACCTACTCCATTCTGAATCAGGCGGTCGGCAATCTGGATACCACTCGTCGCGCCAATTCGGTCACTTACCGTTCGCCGGTCATTAGCGGCTTCAGCGGTATGGTCGGCATATCCACTGCCAGCGCTGCCAATGAAGGCACCGTTAACGGCAGGAACGATTACAGTGATGGCCGCGAATACTTCCTGCAAGGTGCCTACGCCAACGGCCCGCTGGCGTTAGCGCTGGCGTATCGCGACTTCACTGCGGAAGGGCGGGGCTCCTTCGTCACGAATGCCGGCGTCACGGCCTTTGTTCCCGGCACCGATGACAAGCAGTTGCGATTTACTGGCTCCTACAAGTTCGGCAGCCTCAAGTTGGGCATGATGGCCGACCGCGCCACTCGGGAAGCCGTCGGTGGCAGCAAGTCTTCTCGTACCGCATGGTCAATCCCGGTCAGCTATGCCATCGGCAACGGCACCATCCTGGGCAGCGTCACCAAGGCTGGCGACCTGTCTGTCGGCCATGCTGGCCTCGCGGCCAGCACTGGCAACGATAGCGGCGCCAAGAATGTACACCGTGGGCTACGACCAGGCCCTGTCCAAGCGCACCAACGTCGGCGTGTACTACAGCCGACTGGACAATGATGCGAACGGTGTCTATCAACCCTTCAATGCGGGCACTTCCTTCACCGGATCGAGTCTGGTCGCTGGCGAAACCGCTTCGACTTTTGCTTTGGGCGTAAAACACACCTTCTGATTGTCCAGGGCTTGCCCCAGACGCAGAAGGTCGCAGTCTGATAAAAATGGGCGCTACGGCGCCCATTTTTCAAACCGGGTGCTTACGTGGAAACCATGTGTTAGCTGATTCGAATGGCCCCTGCGGCAGAGCAAGGCAGCCTGAGGCAAGAAGTCGCCCCGATGGGGCCGCGGTGCAGAAGGTGCCTATCGCGGAACAGGAAGCAATGTCACGCACCGAAAATCCAAAGCGAAACGCCCCACGCTCTTTCGAGGGTGGGGCGTTTCTGGGGTAATAGCCTGACGATGACCTACTTTCACACTGGTTGCAGCACTATCATCGGCGCGAAGTCGTTTCACGGTCCTGTTCGGGATGGGAAGGGGTGGTACCAACTTGCTATGGTCATCAGGCATAACTTGTAGTGTCGCTTGTGGTGCCCGTTGACCTGGGCATCGCAAACAACGCAATCCGGGAAGAAGCAATAGTTCAGGGTACTACTTAATATTGGCGGTTGTGATTGCCAGAATCGATCATGGCATACACAGCTTACTCATCATCTATAACATCAAGGTTATAGGGACAAGCCGCACGGGCAATTAGTACTGGTTAGCTTAATGCATTACTGCACTTCCACACCCAGCCTATCAACGTCCTGGTCTCGAACGACCCTTTAGGGGAATCAAGTTCCCGGGAAGTCTCATCTTGAGGCAAGTTTCCCGCTTAGATGCTTTCAGCGGTTATCTCTTCCGAACTTAGCTACCCGGCAATGCCACTGGCGTGACAACCGGTACACCAGAGGTTCGTCCACTCCGGTCCTCTCGTACTAGGAGCAGCCCCCCTCAAACTTCCAACGCCCACGGCAGATAGGGACCAAACTGTCTCAGACGTTTTAAAACCCAGCTCACGTACCACTTTAAATGGCGAACAGCCATACCCTTGGGACCGGCTACAGCCCCAGGATGTGATGAGCCGACATCGAGGTGCCAAACTCCCCCGTCGATATGAACTCTTGGGAGGAATCAGCCTGTTATCCCCAGAGTACCTTTTATCCGTTGAGCGATGGCCCTTCCATACAGAACCACCGGATCACTATGTCCTACTTTCGTACCTGCTCGACTTGTCAGTCTCGCAGTTAAGCACGCTTATGCCATTGCACTATTAGCACGATGTCCGACCGTACCTAGCGTACCTTCGAACTCCTCCGTTACACTTTGGGAGGAGACCGCCCCAGTCAAACTGCCTACCATGCACTGTCCCCGACCCGGATAACGGGCCAAGGTTAGAACCTCAAACAAACCAGGGTGGTATTTCAAGGTTGGCTCCACGAGAACTGGCGTCCCCGCTTCAAAGCCTCCCACCTATCCTACACAGATTGGTTCAAAGTCCAATGCAAAGCTACAGTAAAGGTTCATGGGGTCTTTCCGTCTAGCCGCGGGTAGATTGCATCATCACAAACATTTCAACTTCGCTGAGTCTCGGGAGGAGACAGTGTGGCCATCGTTACGCCATTCGTGCAGGTCGGAACTTACCCGACAAGGAATTTCGCTACCTTAGGACCGTTATAGTTACGGCCGCCGTTTACTGGGACTTCAATCAAGAGCTTGCACCCCATCATTTAATCTTCCAGCACCGGGCAGGCGTCACACCCTATACGTCCACTTTCGTGTTTGCAGAGTGCTGTGTTTTTATTAAACAGTCGCAGCCACCATTTTATTGCAACCCTTTCACCCTCCTGGCGCAGGCCAGTCAAGCTACTAGGGCGTACCTTATCCCGAAGTTACGGTACCAATTTGCCGAGTTCCTTCTCCCGAGTTCTCTCAAGCGCCTTAGAATACTCATCTCGCCCACCTGTGTCGGTTTGCGGTACGGTCATCATGTGACTGAAGCTTAGAGGCTTTTCTTGGAACCACTTCCGATTGCTTCGCGGCACAAGGCCACTCGTCGCACACCCTTGAATTACGCCCCCGGATTTGCCTAAGGGCCTTCTCTGATGCACAAACCGACTATTCCAACAGTCGGACAACCTTCCGCGATCCGTCCCCCCATCGCATCACACGACGGTGCAGGAATATTAACCTGCTTCCCATCAGCTACGCATCTCTGCCTCGCCTTAGGGGCCGACTCACCCTGCTCCGATGAACGTTGAACAGGAAACCTTGGGCTTACGGCGTGGGAGCTTTTCACTCCCATTATCGCTACTCATGTCAGCATTCGCACTTCTGATACCTCCAGCATCCTTTACAAGACACCTTCGCAGGCTTACAGAACGCTCTCCTACCATATGTCCTAAGACATATCCGCAGCTTCGGTGACTGGCTTAGCCCCGTTACATCTTCCGCGCAGGACGACTCGATCAGTGAGCTATTACGCTTTCTTTAAAGGGTGGCTGCTTCTAAGCCAACCTCCTGACTGTTTTAGCCTTCCCACTTCGTTTTCCACTTAGCCAATCTTTGGGACCTTAGCTGGCGGTCTGGGTTGTTTCCCTCTTGACGCCGGACGTTAGCACCCGACGTCTGTCTCCCTTGCTCGCACTCATCGGTATTCGGAGTTTGCAATGGTTTGGTAAGTCGCGATGACCCCCTAGCCATAACAGTGCTCTACCCCCGATGGTGATACAAGAGGCACTACCTAAATAGTTTTCGGAGAGAACCAGCTATTTCCAAGTTTGTTTAGCCTTTCACCCCTACCCACAGCTCATCCCCTAATTTTTCAACATTAGTGGGTTCGGACCTCCAGTACCTGTTACGGCACCTTCATCCTGGCCATGAGTAGATCACTTGGTTTCGGGTCTACACCCAGCGACTGTCGCCCTGTTCGGACTCGATTTCTCTGCGCCTCCCCTATTCGGTTAAGCTCGCCACTGAATGTAAGTCGCTGACCCATTATACAAAAGGTACGCAGTCACCCCTTGCGAGGCTCCTACTGTTTGTATGCACACGGTTTCAGGATCTATTTCACTCCCCTTCCGGGGTTCTTTTCGCCTTTCCCTCACGGTACTGGTTCACTATCGGTCGATTACGAGTATTTAGCCTTGGAGGATGGTCCCCCCATGTTCAGACAGGATTTCACGTGTCCCGCCCTACTTGTCGCAAACTTAGTTCCACAACGCTGATTTCGTGTAAGGGGCTATCACCCTCTATGGCTGCACTTTCCAGAGCATTCCACTATCAACAATGCTAAATCTTGCAGGCTCTTCCCATTTCGCTCGCCACTACTTTGGGAATCTCGGTTGATTTCTTTTCCTGTAGCTACTTAGATGTTTCAGTTCGCCACGTTCGCCTCACACACCTATGTATTCAGTGAGTGATGACCCAAAGGGCCGGGTTTCCCCATTCGGAAATCTGCGGATCAAAGCTCGTTTGCTAGCTCCCCGCAGCTTATCGCAAGCTACTACGTCCTTCATCGCCTGTAATCGCCAAGGCATCCACCATGTGCACTTAGTCACTTGTCCCTATAACGTTGATCTCTCGGTTTGTTCCCATTCCAAGAGACGTCATAGAGTTATTCTGAGTTTGTTGCGTTTGCCGTAATCCAGCCATTCTCGCTTGCGCGGGAACGCTTTCATACTTCGATGATTGATACAATCACAACCCACCAGTCTTTCCAATGCATTCCTGCATCAGGCCAACTGATAAATTTCTTTACTATTACTTCTTCCAGATTGTTAAAGAACAAAACAGCCAATGGTCTTCTAAAAACCAAACCAGAGTCTCGTCATACTGACTGACTGTGGTTTGACCTTTGTGAAACTGGTGGAGGTTGACGGGATCGAACCGACGACCCCCTGCTTGCAAAGCAGGTGCTCTCCCAGCTGAGCTAAACCCCCGTATTCCTGGTGGGTCTGGTTGGGCTCGAACCAACGACCCCCGCGTTATCAACACGGTGCTCTAACCAGCTGAGCTACAGACCCGCTTGATCAGACCTCAATTGCCCCGTGGTGCTGCGGGCACTGTTTTCTGTTCTCTTCAACTAACAGACCGATAAGTGTGAGCGCTCAACTTGCATGCATACTCTAGAAAGGAGGTGATCCAGCCGCACCTTCCGATACGGCTACCTTGTTACGACTTCACCCCAGTCACGAATCCTACCGTGGTAAGCGCCCTCCTTGCGGTTAAGCTACCTACTTCTGGTAAAACCCGCTCCCATGGTGTGACGGGCGGTGTGTACAAGACCCGGGAACGTATTCACCGCGACATGCTGATCCGCGATTACTAGCGATTCCAACTTCATGGAGTCGAGTTGCAGACTCCAATCCGGACTACGATACACTTTCTGGGATTAGCTCCCCCTCGCGGGTTGGCGGCCCTCTGTATGTACCATTGTATGACGTGTGAAGCCCTACCCATAAGGGCCATGAGGACTTGACGTCATCCCCACCTTCCTCCGGTTTGTCACCGGCAGTCTCATTAGAGTGCCCTTTCGTAGCAACTAATGACAAGGGTTGCGCTCGTTGCGGGACTTAACCCAACATCTCACGACACGAGCTGACGACAGCCATGCAGCACCTGTGTTACGGCTCTCTTTCGAGCACCCCCGCCTCTCAGCAGGGTTCCGTACATGTCAAGGGTAGGTAAGGTTTTTCGCGTTGCATCGAATTAATCCACATCATCCACCGCTTGTGCGGGTCCCCGTCAATTCCTTTGAGTTTTAATCTTGCGACCGTACTCCCCAGGCGGTCAACTTCACGCGTTAGCTGCGTTACCAAGTCAATTAAGACCCGACAACTAGTTGACATCGTTTAGGGCGTGGACTACCAGGGTATCTAATCCTGTTTGCTCCCCACGCTTTCGTGCATGAGCGTCAGTGTTATCCCAGGGGGCTGCCTTCGCCATCGGTGTTCCTCCACATATCTACGCATTTCACTGCTACACGTGGAATTCTACCCCCCTCTGACACACTCTAGCCGTGCAGTCTCCATCGCAATTCCCAGGTTGAGCCCGGGGATTTCACGACAGACTTACACAACCGCCTGCGCACGCTTTACGCCCAGTAATTCCGATTAACGCTTGCACCCTACGTATTACCGCGGCTGCTGGCACGTAGTTAGCCGGTGCTTATTCTTCAGGTACCGTCATTAGTCCCGGGTATTAGCCAGAACCGTTTCTTCCCTGACAAAAGAGCTTTACAACCCGAAGGCCTTCTTCACTCACGCGGCATTGCTGGATCAGGGTTGCCCCCATTGTCCAAAATTCCCCACTGCTGCCTCCCGTAGGAGTCTGGGCCGTGTCTCAGTCCCAGTGTGGCTGGTCGTCCTCTCAGACCAGCTACTGATCGATGCCTTGGTAGGCTTTTACCCTACCAACTAGCTAATCAGATATCGGCCGCTCCAGGAGCATGAGGTTCTTGCGAATCCCCCACTTTCATCCGTAGATCGTATGCGGTATTAGCGCAACTTTCGCTGCGTTATCCCCCACTCCAGGGCACGTTCCGATATATTACTCACCCGTTCGCCACTCGCCGCCAGACCGAAGTCCGCGCTGCCGTTCGACTTGCATGTGTAAGGCATGCCGCCAGCGTTCAATCTGAGCCAGGATCAAACTCTTCAGTTTAATCTCTGTTTTGTGTCCTTGCGGACAGGTTCCGAAGAACCGTCGCTCACTCAAAATACTGACAGGATCAATCCTTGCGGACTGACCTATTTTCTTCTGTGCGAGCACTTGATATTTTAAGCTTGACGCTGGTTACCCAGCGCTGCACTCCATCAAGCGCCCACACTTATCGGCTGTTAATTTTTAAAGAACTTCCTTTTCTGCTTTGCCAGGTGACCGGCAGGCTGCGAAGCGTTGTGTTCGTCAGCAGCAGAGAGATGAGATTATGGAGGGTCTCGATGTTTCCGTCAATAGTATTTTTGAAGAACTTTCATCTCATCAACGCCGCACCCGCTTTGCGACACTCGACTTAACGGATATCGCCGCATAAGCATGCTGCGTTTTACTACGCTTCCGGCATTCTTCGTATGCCAGTGATGGCCTTAATGCCGAAAGCCCCCTACTCCCATGGAGCTGCGCCTAAAAAGGCAGCGACACAATGCAATCGTATAATCGCCCAATGCTTAGGCCTGTAAACGGGATCGCCAGACATTTGCCGCTAGCACTTACGGCAGCACTTGGGTACGCCGTCCTGTCACGCTGGAAGCTGGATGGCGTACCTTCCGTCCGCCCCTCGTCCAAGGTGGCGTGGTGCCAACGGACCAGGAAGAGAAGGCACTGGCTCATTGTCATTTTCAAACAAAAGCATTGCCTAAACAGCAATTTCGCGCATTCACTCGCAGCCAGGCGCCAGATTTCAAAGCGATGCTGCCTTGCGCGGCGAGCATGGTCGGCATCGGCCTGCAGTATCGTATCGCGGGTAGAGGGTAGCGATAGGTGGTTCGCTCTTTGAATGTCCCGGCAAAGGGAGTAAGCACCCTTTCAGCACCGTGTTGACGGCCTGATTTCTGGTGACAGCTAAAATAGCGGCTTTCCTTTCATTCAGGCCTGTCAATTATGCACGAGTATCCGCGCTTCACCATTAACCGTAGCCTGGTTGTTTTGCTGCCGAAGCAGCCGGTTCTCGACTGGATCATGCGCGTCGATCCGAACCCGCCGAAACTGACGCTCGAAGAACTGCGTCAGGAACAAGATGCCTTTCTGATTTCCCAGCGAGCGGCCGAAACGGTGGAAGATGCCGAGCGCTGGATCCATCGCCACTGGAAGGTATTCTTCGAGGCATTCCTGCATGATTGGTATACGGAGGAATCCTGGTGGCCGAAGAATCGCAGCCTCAAGATGTTCAAGGAATGGTTCGAAGTCCAGTACCACTCAATGGTTTGGGACCTGGCTGACGAAACGGTGGAACACGAGGATTGGGAGTGATGCCTCACGCCAGCATTGCGCTACGCAGGCAACGTTCCATGGCAGCAGTTCGTCGATCTTGTTGATGGGGTAATCAGCAATATGCGTCAGCACATGGCGCAGGTACGCTTCCGGATCGATGTCGTTGAGGCGAGCTGAACCGATGAACGAGTACATAGCGGCAGCACGCTCGCCACCGCTGTCGGCCCCCAGGAAAAGGAAATTCTTCCTGCCAAGACAGACGCCGCGCAAGGCATTCTCCGCGATGTTATTGTCGATCTCTGCCATGCCATCGTCGCAATAATAGACCAGCGCCTGCCACTGGTTGAGCGCGTAGTTGATGGCTTTGGTCGTGTCCGATTGGGTCGATAGTGTCAACAGCCGCTGTCGCAGCCAGATTTCAAGATCGTCCAGCAGGGGCCTGGCCTGCTGTTGCCGAATCCGTTGCCGCTCGTCCGGTGGTTGCCCACGGATTTGCGCTTCGATGGCATACAGCTCGCCAATCCGTCGCAGCGCTTCGGTGGTGGTTGGCGTTGCCTTGCGCACGTGCAGGTCATGGAGCTTGCGACGGGCATGTGCCCAGCATGCCGCTTCCTTTACCTGGCCATCAGCGTAGATCGCGTTGAAACCGGCAAATGCATCAGCCTGAACCACGCCGGCAAATCCGGCCAGGTGCGACTGCGGATGCTGGCCCTGGCGGTTCGGCGAATAGGCGAACCACACTGCCGCTGGGGCGGACGAGCCGGCATTGCGATCATCCCTGACGTACACCCAGAGTCGTCCCGTCTTCGTCTGGCCATTGCCAGGAGACAGTACCGGCATCGGCGTATCGTCCGCATGAATCTTGCCCGGGGCCAGTACATGGCGGCGCAGTGCCTCCACCAGAGGGGTAATCAGCACACCGCACGCCCCCATCCAGCGTCCCGTGGTGGCGGGATCCAGATCCACCCCTTTCCTGGCGTGGATGACCGATTGGCGATACAGCGGTTGATGATCGGCGAATTTCCCCACGGCGATGTTGGCCAGCAGAGCGGGGCCGGCGAAACTGCGCTGAATCGGCCGACTCGGTGCGGCCGCCTGGACGATCGCGTCGCAGCAGCCACAGGCTTTTTTACGCCGCACATGGCGAATCACCTTGAAGGCGGCGTCGATGATTTCCAGCTGTTCTGAAACGTCCTCGCCGAGCGGCTTGAGGTCGCCGCCGCATGCCGGGCAGGCTTGGACCTCTGGCGCGATGATGTGGTCTTCGCGCGGCAGGTGGTCAGGCAATGGCTGGCGTGCCGACTTCTGCCGGGGCGTTACTGTTTCCGGCTGCTTCTGTTCGGCAGCGCCTTCCTCGGCAAGCAGATCTTCCAGACGCGTTTCCAGCTGCTCGAGTTTCTTGTCGATCTTCTCGGACTTGCGGCCGAACTGCATGCGCTTGAGTTTGGCGATCTGCAGTTGCAGCTGCTCGATTTCGAGCGTGCGCACGGAAAGTGCCAGCTCCAGCGTCGACACGGTATGGCGCAATTGCTGGAGCTCGTCGTCGCGGCGCAATAGCAAAGCCTTCAGGGCATCAATATCGTCCGGCAGTGAGGCGGGGGTGACAGGCATGCGCGGCAGTTTACGCGCTTGCCGGAATGTTTACAACAAGGAAAGCGGTGGCCCGGTGCGTTCCGGCTGCTTCCAGTTGATCCCCTCCAGCAGCATGGACAGCTGCGCCGGGGTCAGGTGGATCTTGCCGCTGTCGGCCTGCGGCCAGACGAACCGGCCATGCTCAAGCCGCTTGATGAGCAGACATAGTCCATCGCCGGTGGCCCACAACACCTTGATGACATTGCCACGCCGGCCACGGAAGACGAACACATGGCCGGAGAGGGGTTCCTCGGCCAGGGTCATTTGCACCTTGGCCGCCAGGCCATTCATGCCGGCCCGCATGTCGGTGATGCCTGCGGCAATCCAGATGCGCGTTCCCGCCGGCAGGCCCATCATGGCCGCAACATCCGCAGGACTGCATGCAGCATGGCCAGATCGGCGTGGCCATCAAACCGGAGCGTCACATCGGCGATGGCAATTTCCATGATGCCCTGTCGCGCAACGCGCGTGTCCGTTGTGCTTGCCGTCTCTGTCGTCGCCAGAAGTCGAGGCGTTGATGCGGGCGCGACCGCTGCCGCTGTCTCGACAATCGTGACTGGCAACATGGCCTGAGGCGCCGGCGCAGCATCGAACAGGCCAGCCACCAAATGTCGCCGCCATTTGAACAGCATGTTGACGTTGATGCCGTGCTGCTGCGCCAGATGTGAAACGGAAGCGCCAGGCTCGCTGGCCTGCTGCGCGAGCTGCTTCTTGAACGCGACCGGAAAGTTCGGGCGCCGTTTGCGACGCCCCTCTAAAATCAATGAATCCACGATAGTTCCCACTAAAAAATAGCGGGAACTATCGTGGATTATTTGGATACTCTCGTCCAGACGGTACAGATGAGGCGCTTACCTTGCTCGATTCCCTCGTCAAGGATAAATCAGTACCAGCCAAGAAAAATCTTACTCACTATCTGACCAAGATTGCCCGGCTCGGCGGCTACCTTGCTCGCGCCAACGATCCTCCGCCGGGCAATACGGTCATGTGGCGAGGGGTTTCACGTCTCATCGATATCGAACTTGGCTTCCTGATGGGGACAAAATTTGTGGGTAATTGAAAGTCAGAGAAGACGCTTACGAAAATCCAAAGCGAAACGCCCCACGCTCTTTCGAGGGTGGGGCGTTTCTGGGGTAATAGCCTGACGATGACCTACTTTCACACTGGTTGCAGCACTATCATCGGCGCGAAGTCGTTTCACGGTCCTGTTCGGGATGGGAAGGGGTGGTACCAACTTGCTATGGTCATCAGGCATAACTTGTAGTGTCGCTTGTGGTGCCCGTTGACCTGGGCATCGCAAACAACGCAATCCGGGAAGAAGCAATAGTTCAGGGTACTACTTAATATTGGCGGTTGTGATTGCCAGAATCGATCATGGCATACACAGCTTACTCATCATCTATAACATCAAGGTTATAGGGACAAGCCGCACGGGCAATTAGTACTGGTTAGCTTAATGCATTACTGCACTTCCACACCCAGCCTATCAACGTCCTGGTCTCGAACGACCCTTTAGGGGAATCAAGTTCCCGGGAAGTCTCATCTTGAGGCAAGTTTCCCGCTTAGATGCTTTCAGCGGTTATCTCTTCCGAACTTAGCTACCCGGCAATGCCACTGGCGTGACAACCGGTACACCAGAGGTTCGTCCACTCCGGTCCTCTCGTACTAGGAGCAGCCCCCCTCAAACTTCCAACGCCCACGGCAGATAGGGACCAAACTGTCTCACGACGTTTTAAACCCAGCTCACGTACCACTTTAAATGGCGAACAGCCATACCCTTGGGACCGGCTACAGCCCCAGGATGTGATGAGCCGACATCGAGGTGCCAAACTCCCCCGTCGATATGAACTCTTGGGAGGAATCAGCCTGTTATCCCCAGAGTACCTTTTATCCGTTGAGCGATGGCCCTTCCATACAGAACCACCGGATCACTATGTCCTACTTTCGTACCTGCTCGACTTGTCAGTCTCGCAGTTAAGCACGCTTATGCCATTGCACTATTAGCACGATGTCCGACCGTACCTAGCGTACCTTCGAACTCCTCCGTTACACTTTGGGAGGAGACCGCCCCAGTCAAACTGCCTACCATGCACTGTCCCCGACCCGGATAACGGGCCAAGGTTAGAACCTCAAACAAACCAGGGTGGTATTTCAAGGTTGGCTCCACGAGAACTGGCGTCCCCGCTTCAAAGCCTCCCACCTATCCTACACAGATTGGTTCAAAGTCCAATGCAAAGCTACAGTAAAGGTTCATGGGGTCTTTCCGTCTAGCCGCGGGTAGATTGCATCATCACAAACATTTCAACTTCGCTGAGTCTCGGGAGGAGACAGTGTGGCCATCGTTACGCCATTCGTGCAGGTCGGAACTTACCCGACAAGGAATTTCGCTACCTTAGGACCGTTATAGTTACGGCCGCCGTTTACTGGGACTTCAATCAAGAGCTTGCACCCCATCATTTAATCTTCCAGCACCGGGCAGGCGTCACACCCTATACGTCCACTTTCGTGTTTGCAGAGTGCTGTGTTTTTATTAAACAGTCGCAGCCACCATTTTATTGCAACCCTTTCACCCTCCTGGCGCAGGCCAGTCAGCTACTAGGGCGTACCTTATCCCGAAGTTACGGTACCAATTTGCCGAGTTCCTTCTCCCGAGTTCTCTCAAGCGCCTTAGAATACTCATCTCGCCCACCTGTGTCGGTTTGCGGTACGGTCATCATGTGACTGAAGCTTAGAGGCTTTTCTTGGAACCACTTCCGATTGCTTCGCGGCACAAGGCCACTCGTCGCACACCCTTGAATTACGCCCCCGGATTTGCCTAAGGGCCTTCTCTGATGCACAAACCGACTATTCCAACAGTCGGACAACCTTCCGCGATCCGTCCCCCCATCGCATCACACGACGGTGCAGGAATATTAACCTGCTTCCCATCAGCTACGCATCTCTGCCTCGCCTTAGGGGCCGACTCACCCTGCTCCGATGAACGTTGAACAGGAAACCTTGGGCTTACGGCGTGGGAGCTTTTCACTCCCATTATCGCTACTCATGTCAGCATTCGCACTTCTGATACCTCCAGCATCCTTTACAAGACACCTTCGCAGGCTTACAGAACGCTCTCCTACCATATGTCCTAAGACATATCCGCAGCTTCGGTGACTGGCTTAGCCCCGTTACATCTTCCGCGCAGGACGACTCGATCAGTGAGCTATTACGCTTTCTTTAAAGGGTGGCTGCTTCTAAGCCAACCTCCTGACTGTTTTAGCCTTCCCACTTCGTTTTCCACTTAGCCAATCTTTGGG